>NZ_JBSFVA010000005.1:0-1883 GCF_053592075.1 Nonomuraea sp. NPDC002799 | reverse complement strand
ACCCTCACGACGAGGACCACGGTCACCAGATGCACCCTCACGAGGACCACCTCGGTCATCGCGCTCGCGGAACGGACGACGCTCTCCGCCCTCACGCGGCGAACCACCGCGATCGTCTCGGCCCCGATAGCCGTCGTCCCGCCGAGGTCCTCTGTCTCCCTGACTGTCGGAGCGCGGCCTGTCCTCGGAACGGAACGGACGGCTATCACCAGAGTCTCGCCCGCGAGAGCCGTATCCGCCGCTCCTGCCCTCTTCGCCGGAACGCCTGTCCCCGTAGTCGCCGCGATCGCGCGGTCCGCCATCCGATCCGTTATCTCTGTTCACTTCTGGTCCATTTCGTTGGCTCACCCAGCGGACTCTCAACAACGGTCCACCGTGGCTGGTCGCTGCCCGCCCTCGGGCCTTACGCGACGAAGGCCACCCGTGGGGGGTGGCCCGGTACCCCCAGCCTAGCAAGCCGGGGAACGTCCACGAGCCCGGCGCAACCCCGGTTAATTCGCTCGCCGATAAACGTCAGGTCAGCAAGACTGCTCACCATGTCACTACGCTTCCACGAAATCGCCGAGTCCCGGCACCGGATTCTGAACCCCCTGACGGACGACAAGCTCAACCTGCTTGGTGAAATCTGTCGTCCCGTGCGCGGCGCACGCCATCTGGACCTGGCGTGCGGAAAGGGCGAGCTCCTTTCTCGCTGGGCGGCTGATTACGGCGTGCAAGGCGTTGGCGTGGACATCAGCACGTTCTTCCTGTCCGGCGCCCGGACACGCGCCCAAGAGCTCGGCGTGGCCGACCACCTCCAGTTCGTGGAAGCGGACGCCGCCGGCTACGAAGACACGCCCGAGTCGTACGACCTGGTCTCCTGCATCGGCGCCACCTGGATCGGCGGCGGCCTCAAGGGCACCTTGTCCCTCATGCGCCGGCATCTGCGCCCGGACGGCATCGTCCTCGTTGGCGAGTGCTACTGGGCCTCTCCGCCTCCACCCGAGGCCTACCAGGCCCTCGGCATAGAGGACAAAGACCTTTTCACCTCACTCGCCGACACAGAGGAGCGCATCCGGGAAGCCGGCTTCGAGCTGCTGGAAATGGTGCTGGCCGATCCCGACAGTTGGGACCGGTACGTAGCCAGTCAGTGGTGGACGATCAGCGACTGGCTGCGCGACAATCCCGCGGACCCCGATGCTCCGGCCATGCGAGAATTCCTCACGCATGCCCGCCGCTCGCATCTGGAATACGGTCGCCAATATCTCGGCTGGGGTGTCTTCGTCCTCCGGCCGGCTCTTCCATGACAGAGGCGAACCCGAAACCGACACCAATGAGCGGAGCAGAAAGCAGTATGTAACCGCTCGGTCGGAAACCTTCGCTATAAAGCCGCTCCGCCCCGATCGATCCGCCCCCCGATCGAACTGCCTAAGATCGAACCGACCGTGCGCGGATCGCCGTGCGCCCGCTCCGTCCGGAACGCCCTCTGTCGCATATTCCTGGAATGCAAAAAGGCCCCGACGCTCTAGGCGTCGGGGCCTTTTAAAGATTGTCCGGCGGTGACCTACTCTCCCACACCCTCCCGAGTGCAGTACCATCGGCGCTGAGAAGCTTAACTTCCGGGTTCGGAATGTAACCGGGTGTTTCCTTCTCGCCATAACCGCCGTAACCCTCCGAAACATACAAGCATGCCGCTTGCTGTCTCAGAATTGCATAGTGGACGCGGGCAACAGATTCTTTGGTGTGGCGCTTCTCTGGACCCGGCGAAGAGTTACAGAGCGCTGCACACACCAAAGCCTTATGCTTTGTGGTCAAGTCCTCGGCCTATTAGTACCGGTCAGCTCCACACGTTGCCGTGCTTCCACCTCCGGCCTATCAACCCGATCGTCTATCGGGGGCCTTAC